>NZ_JAHDJU010000009.1:0-1138 GCF_018531185.1 Bowmanella yangjiangensis | reverse complement strand
ATTTTTGACCGTGGCCCTTTTCAGCCTGGCCCTTTCCTTTACCAGTTTCCGGCGTACCTTTGTCTCACGGGCAACCTGTGACGCCGACTGCGATATCGCGGATGAAGCAACGCGGTTAATGGCCATTGCGGCGGCACCAGGCACCGCCGTTTTGCTGATACGGCTGAGGTTTTCAACGGCCTGCTCAAGACCTTTTATGGCCATACATCCCCCTTTCAGCGGCGACGGTTAACGGCAGGCGGTACGCCCCGTCCAAGCCAGAGATGACAACTTCCGCCATCATCCGGCGAAACCCGATCTACCCAGAAATTTTCCTCACCGATGGTCAGCGTGTCTCCACGCCGCAGCTGCCGCACCTCATCAGTCCGGACAAACAGGGACGGGCTGGAGCCTTCAACGCGCACGCCCTGTCCGGCATAGCTGATATTTTCAGGGTCATCAAAAACACCACGTATCACCGCACCTGACTGCTCACCGGATGTAATGGTGGCTGACGTTCCCATGTACCCGCGTATCGTTTCATCGGCGCGGGCAATGGCAGCATCGAACAGGTTATCGAAATCAGCCACAGCGCCTCCCGTTATTGCATTCTGGCCAGGCCGCGCTCTGTCATTTCGGCTGCCACACCGGCAGAGACACGAAACGCCGTTCCCGGCAGCACAAATGCCACAGGTTCATCCCGCGTGGCGTGAAGTGCATCAGTATGCAGCTTCACCAGTGCCACGACCGTGACCAGTTCAGACGTATCCAGAATCACGGTATCCGGCTGCGCTGATCCCACCTCATTTTCATGTCCGGTCAGCACATTTTCCCGGCTGAGAGGGGTGTCCTGACCGGCAGTTTCATCCGTGTCATCAAGCTCCTCTTTCAGCTCTGCCACACGGAGCGCCAGTTCTTCTTTCGTCCCCGTCAGGCTGACATCACGGTTCAGTTGTTCACCCAGCGAGCGGAGACGGGCAATCAGTTCATCTTTCGTCATGGACTCCTCCACAGAGAAACAATGGCCCCGAAGGGCCATGATTACGCCAGTTGTACGGACACGAACTCATCAGACGGGCAATCAGTTCATCTTAGTTGTACGGACACGAACTCATCAGACGGGCAATCAGTTCATCTTATGAGTTGTACGGACACGAAC